>NZ_JBFROH010000016.1:0-34821 GCF_041471425.1 Vibrio sp. 10N.261.52.C2
AAGCCGCGATGAACCTAAAATAATCGGAACAACTAGCCAGCTTAGAAGAACGATAAACCTGATGTTCTATCGCTATTAACTATTAGAAGATCTATCGATCATTATCAGCATCGAACAATATCGTATAAGTAGAGTGACTGATCGCCCCCCTCCCCCTGAATGTTAAACGATGCAATAGAGTTGCTATATTTGATGGATCAAGGCCTTCAAACTAGAGTTTAGGCTGACCAAAAGATCAGGCAATATCCTCGTATTCGATCCCTCTGCCGCTAAACCCCACTATGCTACTCATTATAAAGTCACTGAGCACTCCAGCCAAGAATGCCATAAAGGTTGCCCTAGCATTTTGTTTAGCTATCTACCTTGCGTTGTATTTTAACCTTGAGAAGCCTTACTGGGCGGCTATCGTGGTCAATATATTGGCCATCACTGATACTATTACTGCTGGCAAGAAAAAAGGCATTCTCAGATTGTTGGGGACGCTTTGTGGCGCGTTTGTCGGGCTTTGGTTAATCGCTGTTTTTGGGCAAGATCGATATTATTTTTTAGCAAACATCGCACTGTTACTCGCAATTTGTATATACATGGGTTCCGATCCGGTCATCGGCTATGCTTACATTACGGCATTTATTGTCTGCATCCTGCTGGCGATATCTGGCAGCTTTGATGGTGTAGCTACATTTAATATTGCGGTACTAAGGCTGCAAGAAACCCTGCTTGGCTTCGTGGTCTATACGACCATCTATAGCGTGGTTTGGCCTGAGGATGATGACACACGCTTTAACAACGAAGTCAGTGTTGTTTTAGAGGCGATGTCTCCCCTCATTCATTCACTCGCTTACAATGACTCAGCGCAGCGTTTCCAGTTACACACGAGCTGCGAGTTAAATATTGAAAGCCCGACCTTCAAAGCGCTGAACGATCTGATGCGCCTGCCCGATTTGCATGGCCGTATGCCTGCCAGAAAGCAGTGGAAGCATCAACAGCAAACTCAAGCAATCTGGGTTGCCAAACAGTTACTGCAAAACGCCCATGATCAAGGGGTTGATCACAATGATTTTTCGATACTTAACCAGGCTATGGCTTTTATTGAAGCATCATCGGTTAATGTCGATTACAAGCCCCCTTTTCCAGAGACAGTCAAACAATTCTACCAGGGTAACTTTAAGAAAAAGCGCTTATTTGCCCGATTACTTGACAACAGCCAGCAACGATTAAGCAATACGTTAGTCGGCACAATGAGCTTCATCTCAGCAATTCTAGTCTGGATATATCTACCAATATCATCGGGAAGTCTGTTCATCATTAACAGTGCCATTTGCGCCTTGATATTAAGCAACATGCCTAGGCAAATGATAAAGCACTGGACCATTGGCTACTTAGCCTTTGGGTCACTGTTCCTCATTCAGTATGTTCTGCTGTTACCTTCGATGACCGAAGTATGGCAATTAATGGCATTTTACTTTGTTAATGTCTTTACGGTGTATCGCCTGTTCGCTGGTAATCAGTGGATGGTCTATCGAGTTCTCGGGGGCAACCTATTAGTAATGATTACCATGAGCGCAACGCAACTTGTGCCTGTTTATGACGTCACTACCCCTTTGAACCTACTCATTTATATGATGGTTGCACTGGCTTTCATCCGCTTTTACACCCGCTTAATACACCGTAAAAGTTAACCACTATAACCTCACACAAAGACCACTAAGGCATAAAGTAATGAAAATGAGTAAATGCTCTGCGCTTGTCGTTATCGACCTGCAACAAGGTATCGTTGATCAATTACCGGAAACCGTGTCCCGACCGATCATAGAGAACAGCCTTGCTCTCTGCGATGCATTTGATGATGCTGATTTACCCGTAATTATTGTTAATGTAGCCGGTCGTCCACAAGGCCGAACGGAACTGCAAAATAAAGCGGCTCAGCCTGACGCATCAAAGATCGTATGGGGAGAGGTCATCGAAAGCCTGCGCCTAAACCCTAATTATCGCTATCTAACCAAATATTCCTGGGGTGCATTTACCAACACAGATTTGCAGAAGCAGCTTTGTGAGCAAGGTATTACGGATATTTATCTGACCGGGGTAGCAACAAGTATTGGGGTCGAATCAACGGCTAGACAAGCATTTGAACTGGGTTATAACGTGGTGATTGTCGAAGATGCGATTGCAGATATGAACCCGATGAACCACCAGCACAGCTGCCAAAATATATTCCCAAAACTCAGTGTTTTAGCAAAAGCTCAAGACTTGCTATAACTGTCTCGTCCTAAAATACGTTGACCGTATTTTCATTAAACAATAAAAAGCCGACAGCGAATTAAGCTGTCGGCTGATGATCGTTCTATCTCAAGTACATTCTATCTCAAACAAGAGAAATAGGATTAAGCGTTAGCTTCACGCTCAGCAATGAACTCAAGAGCCATCTTGATGCGAGCGATTACGCGCTCTTTACCAACAAGCTCCATCACTGCATCAACAGAAGGAGACTGACCGCCGCCTGTTACTGCTACGCGAAGTGGCATACCGATTTTACCCATGCCGATCTCTAGCTCTTCACATACAGCTGCAATTACACCATCTTTGATGTTTGCAGTAGTGAAATCTTCAAGTGCTTCAACCTTAGCAAGAGCAAGCTCTAGTGGGCCTTTAGCAACACCACGTAGGTGCTTCTTCGCTGCACCAGCTTCAAACTCAGAGAAATCTTCGTAGAAGTAACGAGATTGCTCAGCAAGTTCGATAAGCGTGTTACAACGCTCGCCAACTAGCTTGATCACTTCAGTGATAGCTGGACCGTTTGTTGTATCGATCTTCTGTGCGTCTAGGTGCCATTGCAGGTATTTTGCAACGTACTCAGGCTCAGATGTCTTGATGTAGTGGTTGTTCAACCAAAGTAGCTTATCAGTGTTGAATGCAGAAGCAGACTTGCTGATAGCGTTCAGGCTGAAGAATTCAATCATCTCTTCTTGAGAGAAGATCTCTTGGTCACCGTGAGACCAGCCTAAACGAACTAGATAGTTGTTTAATGCATTTGGTAGGTAACCTTCATCGCGGTATTGCATTACAGAAACAGCACCGTGACGCTTAGAAAGTTTCGCACCGTCATCACCAAGAATCATTGCACAGTGAGCGAACGTTGGAACTGGCGCGCCTAGTGCTTCATAGATGTTGATTTGACGAGGTGTGTTGTTGATGTGGTCTTCACCACGAACAACGTGTGTGATACCCATGTCCCAGTCATCCACTACTACTACGAAGTTGTAAGTTGGTGCACCGTCTGTACGACGAATGATCAGGTCATCAAGTTGGCTGTTTGCGATTTCAATGCGACCACGGATTTGGTCATCAAATACTACGCTGCCTTCTTTAGGGTTACGGAAACGGATAACGCACGCATCACCTTCTTTTGCTGCTTCGTTTGCTGCAACAATTTTAGGGTGGTTAGCATCGTAGCGAGCCATTTCTTTGTTTTCTTCTTGCTCTGCACGAATTTCATCAAGCAGCTCTTTAGACGCGTAGCATTTGAATGCTTTGTCTTCAGCAAGTAGCTTATCAACCATTTCGTTGTAACGGTCAAAACGCTTAGATTGGTAGTAAGGACCTTCATCCCATTCCATACCCATCCATTGCATGCCTTCTAGAATTGCATCAACCGCTTCTTGAGAGTTACGCTCAAGGTCCGTGTCTTCGATACGTAGAACGAATTCACCACCTTGGTTCTTAGCGAATAGCCAAGAGTAAAGTGCAGTACGTGCACCACCAACGTGAAGATAGCCAGTTGGGCTAGGAGCAAAACGAGTTTTAACCGTCATTTAAATACCTTGATTATGTAGGTGATTCTTTTAGTGCTCGCCATTACAAGGCCTGCAATAGTCAAACATCACTAAATTTTGGGCGCTATTTTATCACCACCGCTTAAATCTACAATCAGTAGTGAATGATTAATGCGCTGTTGTTGTACGAAAGCCGTTATTGAAAGGCCAATTACGCCCTTAAAGTCGTAAATAGATAGTCTTAGCAAGTAGATTATAGCCGCACATTCTTAATTTCCCTCTTCCATTCCAAACTGAAACCACCAGCTAGCACTCCACCAAGATCAAGTTCTTGAATTTATGTTTGACCTTACCCTTACGGGAAGGTTTATGTTAGGCGTAGATGAGAATTGGAGTATCGATATGAACTACTACACAACGGCGCTCAACGGCCTAAATTGCATGGGTTGCGCGAAGAAAGTTCGCACACTGTTTAGCGATCTCGACAGCACGATGATTAATGACATATCGCCGACCTACATCGATATTTCGACTCCATTTAGTTACATTCAGCTCAACGAACAGTTAGCAACGCTTGGCTATTCTATGGGTAATCAGCTGCACCTTTCGCTATCCGGTCTGAGTTGCGGCAAGTGTGTGAGCAAACTGACTAAAGCGCTTGAACAAACTGAGCAAGCCTTAAACCTAGAAGTCAGCAAACAGGAATTATCACTGGTTACTCTGCTTTCTGAGTCTGAGGTGATTAAGCTGGTCGAAAGCCTGGGTTACCACGCAGCTCCCTACTCAGAAACGAATGACCTTTCATCGAGTTCAGATTTAGAAGACGAACAAGCAGATAAAAAGAGTGAAGATAAAACCGCAGCTAGCCAATATACCTATCACCTTGTTCTTGAGGGGATGACTTGTGCGAGTTGCGTCTCTTCGGTAGAGAAAGCACTGAAAAAGAATGAGTTTGTCGACCAAGCTCAGATCAACCTTGCCGAACAAACTGCCTTGGTTTTCACCTCTCAAACAAGAGACATCATTGAAAACGCTCTAATAGAATCGGTGAAAGCTGCTGGTTATGGCGCTGAGTTTGTCGACGATGCAGCGACTCAACAGCAAAAACAACAAGAACAGCAACTTCGTACTCAACAAGCCTTCCTTAGAAACTCAGTAAGCGCGTTGGTAATCGGTGCGCCGCTGATGGCATGGGGTGTGTTCGGTGGCAGCATGACCATTGCCACATTTAACGATCAACTGGCTTGGGGCTTGGTTGGTGTCGTTTGTTTGATACTGCTTGCTACCTCAGGTCGTAGCTTCTTCACCAATGCTTGGCAGTCTCTCATGCATAAGCGCGCGACCATGGATACCTTAGTCGCTCTAGGTACAGGCGCAGCATGGTTCTATTCAATGTTGGTTGTGCTCATTCCATCGTGGTTCCCTGAAGCTTCTCGTCATGTCTATTTTGAAGCAAGTGCGATGATTGTTGGCCTTATTTCTTTAGGTCACTACATTGAAGCCAAAGCCAAAGCACGCACCACTAAGTCTTTACAGGCGCTGATAAACTTACAGCCTCAAAAAGCCGTGGTTATCGTCGATGGTAAAGAGCAAACCATCGCCGTAGAAGCTATCCAAGTGGGTATGCAGATACGTGTCAAACCGGGTGAGAAAGTACCGGTTGATGGAGTTGTGGTATCAGGTGAGTCTTACATCGATGAATCCATGCTAACTGGTGAGCCGCTTCCCAACGTAAAATCAGTTAATGATGGCGTTTCTGCAGGTACCATTAATGGTGACGGCAGCTTAATTATTGAAGCGACAGGAATTGGCTCAAGCACTATGTTGGCTCGCATTATCCAGATGGTTCGCCAAGCACAAAGCAGTAAACCTGCAATTGCCAAGCTTGCCGACTCTATCTCTGCTGTTTTCGTTCCTGTTGTAGTCGCGATCGCTGCCATTGCCGCCTTAGTTTGGTTTTTTGTTGGCCCACAACCAAGTGCAAGCTACATGCTTGTCGTATCGACGACCGTGCTGATCATCGCTTGCCCATGTGCATTAGGTCTCGCGACCCCACTCTCTATTACTGTTGG
The DNA here is from genome assembly GCF_041471425.1 of Vibrio sp. 10N.261.52.C2. Classification (NCBI taxonomy): domain Bacteria; kingdom Pseudomonadati; phylum Pseudomonadota; class Gammaproteobacteria; order Vibrionales; family Vibrionaceae; genus Vibrio; species Vibrio sp. 10N.261.52.C2. The sequence goes on from NZ_JBFROH010000016.1 coordinate 5,846, forward strand.
CGTAGGTAAAGCGGCTGAGTTTGGCGTTCTTATTAAAGATGCGGATGTATTGCAGTCTGCTAGCAAAATCGATGCTGTTGTGTTTGATAAAACAGGTACGTTGACCCAAGGCAAACCAACCGTTCAACAGGCCTTTTACGCTAATCTAACGGAGCAATTTTTACTGGCTTATGCTTATTCAGTAGAAGTAGGATCTGAGCACCCACTCGCCAAAGCCGTTTGCCAATATGCAGAGAGCCAACAGGTTTCAATACTCCCACACAGCGAATTTGAAAACCAACGAGGGCTTGGCGTACAAGCAACAATTAACGGCAAGAACGTGCAAGTTGGCTCGCTTAAGTACCTAACCCAATTAGGTATCAATACAGAGGTTGGCGCGGATTTCATCGAGCTTTGCCGCTCGCAAGCGTGGACGCCTATTTTCATTGTGATTGACCAAAAACTCGAAGGTATATTAGGCATTTCAGACGCGTTAAAAATAGATAGCAAACAGGCGATAGCTCAACTAAAGTCCGCCGGAATTCACACTCTGCTATTAACGGGCGACAACGACTCTGTGGCTCAAGCAATAGGTAAAGACGTCGGTATCGACGAGGTTATCTCGGAAGTGCTTCCAGAGCAGAAAGCTCAACATATTGTTCAGCTGCAACAGCAATATAAGAGTGTTGCCATGGTCGGAGACGGTATTAACGACGCGCCTGCACTTGCTCAAGCAGATATAGGCATAGCAATGGGTAGCGGCAGCGATGTGGCGATTGAAAGTGCACAAATGACACTACTCAACTCATCGCCATTATCAGTAAGCAATGCGATCGAGTTGTCCCAAGCGACCGTAAGAAATATGAAGCAAAACCTGTTTGGTGCCTTCATCTATAACTCGCTTGGTATTCCTATCGCAGCCGGTGTGCTCTACCCATTTTTCGGATTTCTGCTTAGCCCTGTCGTTGCAGGCGCTGCGATGGCGATGTCGTCAATCACGGTAGTAAGCAATGCCAACAGATTAAGACTGTTTAAACCCACATATTCTAATATCAACAAAAACCATATTCATGAGGTTAACCATGATTCGTAAAATTATGACTCTTACAGCACTCGCTGCAATTTCAGGACAAGCTCTCGCGACTGATGTTCTAAACCATAAGTCTCCATACTGTGGCTGCTGCACAGAATGGACAGAACATATGCGAGATGCTGGGTTCGATGTTACAGAGAAGCTCCACGATGATATGAATCCAATAAAGCAGAAGTTAGGGGTAACGCAAAAACTAGCCTCTTGCCACACGGCAGAGATCGACGGTTACGTATTTGAAGGGCACATTCCAGCAGAGGACGTGAAAGCCTTTTTAGAAAATCCACCACGTAATGCGATTGGCTTAGCGGTTCCAGGCATGCCAATGGGCTCTCCGGGCATGGAATATGGCGATAAGAAAGACGAGTATTCTGTGTATGCGTTTAATGAAGAAGGTCAGGTGTTTGAGTACCGTCATTACAACGGAAAATAAAGCTTAACTAGACCAACGCCAAGCAATTAAAAGAAGTCATAAAAATAGAGCCTAGCATGAGTAAACCCAAGACTGTGGTTTACTTGCTAGGCTCTTTGCTTTTGGACAGTAAAGCAAATCTTGTCGCGGTACCAACCGGGCTGTTAGTGCCGCTATATTTCTCCTCGCTAATTGGCTAAGAAGCTATTTAACAAAAAGCTATTTAACAAAAAAACTAATTAGCGAAGAAGCTCACTCGGCTAATAATCTAATAGACTAAGCAGCCAAGTGAATCGGCTTAGAAGCCGTAAGAAGCACCGAATACGAATGCGTTGTTCTGCTTAGAATCGCCGTTTGCGAAATCTACGCCGTTAGCTTGGCTACGGAACTCAAAGTAAGGTTGAACACCTTGACGAGTCCATGTAGCACGTAACTCATGGTCCATCGCTTCAGCATCAATCATGTATACGTTGTTGTAGCTAAGTGCTAGGTCAGCATTCACTGTGTAACCAATACGGTTATCCATGCGGTAGTCTGTGTCAGCATTAGCCGAAGTATCATCGATGTGTGCACGAGTACGGTTGCTAATAGAGATACCGTTATCGAAGTTGTAACCGATCTTAACTAATGGACGGAACTGAATGCTCTCACCTGCAGAGAATAGGTGTTGGTAACCCGCAGCAACCCATAATTTGTCAGTAATGTTGAAAGATTGCTCACCACCGACAGTGATGCCTGGAGTAGTATTACCTGCACCGCCATTTTCAGATTCAAGTTTGCCCAGTTGGATACCATCAAACTCAGAATAAACCGTGAAGCCGCCTAGAGAGTTGTCAAACGTGTGACCAGCTTCTAGCGTAGAAGTCATGTCAGAACCGTGGATACGGCCATCGTCATGAATTTGGATGTTACCCGTTACGTAAGAAGAACCAGCAAAAGCACTAGAAGCGAAAGCAAGAGAAAGAGCACTTAGAGCGATAATTTTTTTCATAGTAAACTGCCTTAGTTTAATTTTTTCAGCGGCACATCTTCGGTACATCATTCACCTTCACCGCTTGAGTAGTTGGTAGCCTCCCTGGCATGAAATCTATGTTGCTCGAATTAATTCGCGTTTAAAAATAAAAGGGACAGCAGAGTGATCCCTCTCACTATCAAAAAAAGACAAGTTATTTAAAACTTTAAAATCAACAACTTAAAAACATAAAAATTGATAAAAAACTTAAGATGGAAAAATATACAGATCGGGATCACGTTATTTCACGAAGAAAAATTAGATCTAGATAGTTGAATCACATCTGATTTAGAGTTTTTTACAGGGGGCTTATTTTTTGAAGAGAATAATGAGAAGCGCGTCACTTTTGGGATTAAAGTCACCTTATGTGCATTGTTGATGATATGACCAAAGGCGATTTCTATATGTTTCAGTTTTGGATATGCACCTAATTCGCAGTAAACAAAAAGAGCTCCCGTTTTATCTTGAATAAGATAAAGGTCAGGAGCTCTTCTACTAATAGTGCTTATCGATTATTTAACTGAGGTCACTCGACTTACTTTCTCACCACTTTCTGAAATAGAGCGGATGTAAGTCTCACCAGAAACTGATGGACGTTGTTGCTCATCGTATGTTAGCCAGTTTTCGCCATCAGCAGAGTATTGCAGCTCTACACCTGGGAATTGAACGTTCATCGCTAGCTTACCGTCAACAACCTTCGCACCTGGAACTGGTAGTCGGTAATCAATACCCGCTTTTTCTAGCTTAGCTAGCTCACGTTGACCAAGAATATTCGCGAAGCGATTAAAGTCGCTGTTCAACGCTTGCTTATTCACTAAGTTAGTTTCTTGAGAGTATTCAACACCAACCTTGTAGTCGTTTTCCCAATCTGCTCGGTGCCATGCGCGCTCTGCTGCTGCCAATACGCGAGGGAACACCATGTATTCATATTGCTCGTCAGTACGTACTGTTTCTGACCAAAGTTGAGCTGACAGACCGTAGAAAGGTTTCGCTTCAACCTCACCTTTACCAGTAAAACCATTGCCATCACGGTCTAATGATGTTTCTGCGTTTTGTGGCATGTTTTCTGGTGCGAAGCCAAACATCTTACGAGTATCGGTTGCACGTGTTGCCCAGTAGTAACCACGCTCAGCTGCATCAACTTCGTATGGCATATCCATGTATACGTAGTCTGGGTTAGAGACAATCACGTCATACCCTTTTGCTGACCAATCGTATACTGATGAAGTTCCGCCCCAGTAAAGAACGTCCCAGAAGTTCACGCGTGTACTTTCGGTCGCAAATGCTTCCTCGCCTTCGCTGTATTTCAGACCATCTTGCCATGCTTGGAAGTGGGGAATACCCTTCTCAGCAACAATCTTAGAAACCTGTTCTGCGAAGTGGCTTGGTAGATGACCGAAATCGCTTACAGTACCATCAGCGATCAATGACTGACATTGTGGTGATTGTTGGAACGGCTTATCTTGCTTAGACAAATCGATGTTGCCTTTCCAAGCCACTTTATCTTCTGCATTAATATCTTGTAAGCCTGCGCCTAACTTGATGTTTTTCGCTTCATCGCCGCCGAAGTGCCAAGTCGTTAGCGGTACGCCCGCTTCTTGGTGCATTGCCGCCACTTCAGAGATTACTTTATCGACGAAGTGAGTTGATGACTCCATACATGGGTTAATGAAGCTTTGCTTATCGTAGAACTGAACCGTGGTTACATTCGATGTATCTTGCGGATCCATCAAGCGGTATTCGTTCGCTTCTGCTTCTTTGCCTTCCGCCATGAGACGAGTGTAACGCGCTTCCATTGATACCACAGCTGAACGAGCGTGTGCTGGCATATCAATTTCAGGGATAACTTCGATGCTGCGCGCTTTAGCGTAGCTTAGGATCTCGACGTAATCCGCTTTACTAAAGAAACCAGAGCCAAAGTTGTCTGTTGTTGGACCAGAACCTAGCTGAGGCAGTAAGCAGCTTTGTTCATCCAAATCAAAACAACGATTAGACCCTACATCCGTTAGCTCTGGTAAACCTGGAATTTCTAAACGCCAACCTTCATCATCCGTTAGGTGAAGGTGCAGTTTATTCATCTTGTATGCCGCCATTTGATCTAGCGTTGCTAGGATGGCATCTTTTGAGTGGAAGTTTCGAGCAACGTCCACCATCACACCACGATAATCAAAGCGCGGCGCATCTTTAATTGACAGTTGTGGTAATGATTCAGCGTTCTGACTATCTATTAGGCCAAAAATAGACTGAACTGCGTAGAAAGCACCCGTTTTATCAAACGCTTTAATTGCAATCCCCTCTTCCGAGATGCTTAGTTCATAAGCGCCAGATTTCGCTAAATCACCCGTAAACTGAGTAGGAACAACAGCGACACTCACAGGTAGGTCGCCACTCACATCTACGTTTACCACATCTGCACGTTCTTCAATTGCTGCGAATTGCTCAGCGTCGAATGCGTCTTTAGGTAGGGCAATACCACCAGCAATGCTAACTGAACCTTCACCGGCTTCTACCGACATTGGCGTTGGTAGTAAAGTAGTTGATACGTCTTGCGTTGCTAGATCAGCATTCTTTTCAAAACGCGTCACCGCTGTCGCCATTACGTTATTATCATCAGGCGTACGCTTAAGGTTATTACCCTCTAGACCAGTTACGAACGATGCAACATCTTCTGTATTCAATGATGCAATCATCTTAGGTTCTGCGTTTGGCGCCGTCACGAATGCACCTGGCATAAAGTCAGTTTCAAACAGTTGCCAGTATTCACTCGTTAACGGAAGAACCACTTCTTCACCAGCCGCAAAGCCGTCAAATTTTTCAGTAGGTTCTAGCTTGTGAAGGTCACCAGTAACGCGAGTGATCTTAAATTGCTCATTATCAACATCTAAAATAAGACGAATACTGTGGAAGTAGATGCTCCAATCTTTAGAGTCAATCGCTTCACCGTCATTGGTTAGCGTCATGTTCACTTTATTACATGACGCCCATTCAGCACCTAGGTCCTGACAAGCCAAGCCTTCATTCGCACCATGATTAGTTAGAATTTCGTACTGAACATCAAGATTATCAGCCAGTGCATTCACTACTTTTTGTTCTGGTGCTTGCGTTACTGCACAACCTGTTAGGCCAGCCAATACCGCTACAGATAGTAAGTTTCTCTTCAACATCGTATTCACCCATAAATTAAAAATTGAGTAAGAAGCAAAATGGAGCGCTTCGAAAGTTAGATAAACTATATGGGCTTATTTTTTACCGTGAATTAAATCGAGCTAATAAAGTGATCGGCTTCAAATCTCAAAAATTTTTATAAATTTAATTTAAATAAAATCATCAAGTTACAAGCAACGGCACTTCCGTCATTTTAATTTTGACGTAAAATTTGAGAAATGAATCACAATCTTTTTTACCGATTTCATAAAATCGTGTCGTTGTTACTGAGAAAGGTTTAAGAGTTTTTGGGTGTTGTTATACTTTTCGTACAAACAACGTGACATCGTTCTCAAAAAAAACCGTTAAAAAACAACGTCAAAATCGATTTTGACGAGTTTAATACTTCCTAAAGGAGCTCCCTTTGCGTCCACTCTGGTACATGGTTTTATTCGTTCTCGCTTTTTCAGCTAGGCAAGCGGTCGCCGAGCCCCTTTATTGGCAAGCACAAAAGGATAATCTGACACTCACTATCTTAGGTTCAGTGCACGTTGGAGACGAGAGTATGTACCCCCTTCCTTCGGCGATCACCGACGCGCTAAAAAACAGTGATGGCTTAATTATCGAAACGGATATCAGAAAGTCTGATGGCGTTGTATATCCCCGCAACAAACTCACGACTGCCGATGTACTCAATACAGAACAGCTGCAATTATTAACCGATATATCAAAATCATTGGGCATGCCGACGCAACAACTGCTTCGCTCACCGCCTTGGGCAACTTCTCTCTCCATACAAATGCAGCAGTTAAAAAACCTTGGTTATGGCTCCGCCAGCGGCGTTGATGCGACGCTAGCGAACAAAGCGACTACCCAAGATGTTCCGGTTATCAGTTTGGAGCCTCTGCAATTCCAAATAGACCTGATGACAAAACAAAAGGACGACGGTAAAGAGTGGTTAGTCAGTAGCCTTGAAGAATTTGACCAAACTGATCGCGTGGTTCATTGCCTGATTGAAAGCTGGAAAGCGGGTGATTTAGCGAAGCTGGAAGCCTTCTCAGAACTGTCAGAGATATCGCCTGAACTTGAGAAAGCATTCTTAACCGATCGCAACATAGACTGGGCAAACAAACTATCCTCCAATGATTGGAAGCTTAAGACTAAAGGGAACTACATGATAGTAGTTGGTACCTTGCACCTAATTGGAGAAGGTAACCTTATACAGTTATTAGAAAAGAAAGGCTTCAGTGTCATTCAGCAATCACAAAGCCAATCAGCCCAATGTCAATTTGAGACTAGCTAAAAAAGCTAACGATGCTCAACCTCATTTTGTTTTCGTTATAAAAGCATTTCCTTAATAACAGAATCTTTACATTTAATAGCACCATTGCAGTGCTATTATCTTTCGCTCTTTTTACCTATGGCGTTGTTCTAATGAAACCAGTACTTTTTGCTTTCCCTTTAGCCCTCACGATGCTGATGCCCTCAATAGCCTCAGCCAAAGAAACATGCACCATCGAACAGTTTCAGGCGATAGACATACAACCGGATACCAAAGGCGGTGTATTAGATAAAGAAAGCGGACAGTTTTTGATTACAGAGAAACCACCGATGCGCTGCGCCAATATTACGTTCACAACATCTACAACACGAAACCGTATCGCAAGCCAAATGAACAACAATTTTGAAGCAAACTTTTACGACAACCAAACGGGAAGCTCTCACTCGGTGACGTTTGATGAAGATGAAATAAAGGCAGGTTACATTCGAATAGGCCCGAATAAGCCAGCGGAAGCGTATGTTTGTTTTGTTACCTCGGAAACACCGATAAAAGATATTACGTGTGATGTGAATTGATCATTGAGTTGCTTGAAGAAAAAAACAGGGCTAAGGGAAAGGTCCGTTTTCCGCATAGCCCTATTTTGCTGCTTACTCGGTAGCTTAAAGTATGTCTGTACTCGCTTCGGAATAACGTGCGATAATCGGATTTTCTAATGCATTCGGATCGCCCGGCGACCACACTCCACGCTTCATTCCTTTCACAATCAAATGAATCACCGCGGCATCAATAGCAGACATCACAGCAATATTGACCGGTTCATTTTGGCTATAGCCCATTTCAACTTCCAACAGTTCTTTGTAATCAACAAATCGAAATGCGCCGAACCCAATCTCGTGTGAAGAGATAGTTTTAGTGGTGGTGACACTCAATAGAACTTGCCCGGTTCTTACATCAACGGCTCTTAAGTTAACCGTCACTTGATCGGTTCTATACTGTCCTGAACCACCGACCCCAAGATACTTGGCACCCGCACCGCCTGTCACGATATTCGAGTCATAAGCCACAATCCCGCCTTCGATGACGATGTTAGCGGAACTCAAAGACGACAAGTCTGCCCCATGATTATTTACGACCTTATCTTTTTTCTGAGCCGCTCGAATGATCTTACGTTCAGTCAATAAGTTTTGGAGCCCTTCACGCTCTAGAGGAACAAACCACTGGGAATCTATCAATGCCGTGGTCAGTAAAGACGTTCCACCCTGTGGTACCGCTGTCGAAAAGTTACTGTTTGGCTGAGGTTTATACTGTCCCGTTTGATCTCTAAAATCATAAACCGAAACAAGTATTTTACCGCGAGGCTGAGGTAATGAGATCAGGTCCGTATAAGTCGATCCTCTCGGCATCAACTTTGGCGTTTCAGAAGTCTCTGGAATTTGCATAGAGTAAGTGCACCCTCCCAACACAAAGGTCAAGAAGACGATAATGATCGATTTCATAACACAATCCTTGTGATTAGAGGTCGGGGTTTAATCCAGAGACACTGATTTCTGTCGATTCCCCAGTCTCTTTATCGACGATTTGAACGAGTAAGGTCCCGGAGTCGTCAACAATATTGAGGAAAAAGTCATCTGTTTCTAACTGCCCTGTATTTCCGTTACCTACATCAGCAAGCAACTGGCTTATCAAACGAGACTCTAAACTAGACGCTAAACGATCTAAGGCTGATTCTTGCTCATCAAAGATATCCCTTGCACTTGGGTCTTCATAATCATTGATAGCATTAGCGTGATTAAAAAGGTGAGAACTGTTTAAAGCGTTTCCGCCAAAACTTGGATTTACGGGCGTATAAACTAATTCGCTTGAGTAAACCGAAGGCGAAACTATCAGCGCAATGAGCGCGGCCTTTCTGAAAAATATCGACATCCTTGGCTCCTTAAAATTCATCATGGTCTAGATCGTAAGTGTCCTGAAAGAGTCTCTCTGCTTGCCATCTGATAATGTAATTCCCTACAACTCGAGTGGCATCGGCAGCTCGTTCTTTCGCTTGTCTACGACCAGGGGACAACGCCGTACGGAAGATCGGTTTTCTAGAGTGTTGAACCTCTATGATGCTTCCTGATAACGCCGTTGGCCTTTCTTTTACCGTCAAATTTTCCTTAAGGTCGGGATAACTATCATTGAGCGATTGCGAGAAGAAAAAATAGAAATCCTCTCCCAACCGCGTAATGGTTCTGTCCACAATGATTCCATCGACTTCACTGAAGTCATTGAATTTTTCCTTAAGATTATTTGTCGAGTCCTCAAGTTTTTGTCCATTTTCTAAAGGAGCAGCATTTTCAAGACCATGACTCTTTTCTTCTGCATGAAGAGCAAAGGAAAGCAGAGTTATTGTAAGCAGCTTGATTTTCATATGTGCTCCCATTCAAAGTCTATTTACAAAATGAGAATGTGATTCGTTGAAACTGAATAAAGCGTAATTCATGCTTACAGTGGCATATATAAACTTTCGAATTAATTACTGAAGGGAATTGATTAACTAAGGTTGGTAGGATTCGGTCAAATACTAATTAAATTTCATATGAACAACTAAATATTTTCAACTTTAAGTTTATAGCTGTTCGTAAATTCAAGGCCTAGGATTTCGATAAGACAAAGGTTCACTCATTCCCTACGCAGTTTATTTTCGTAGGGATCATAATCACGAACACTTTAAGGTAAAGATGATGGTAATTGGGAAAGCATCACTTATCAGCTTAACTTGTTTATATTTTTTATCAGGAGGTTTTAATAATGCTATCGCGTCAGATATAGAAGGGGATTTTTTACATAATGTTAATCAAGATATAGTCAATGATTATAATTATTTAGAAAGCTTCTCTTCTGGAGATTTAGATAATTATTCAGAATTAAATATATCTAATGCTACTGATTCAATAGCAATAATAAAGCAACGCAGTCCTGGTATTACCGCGAACAACAGAGCGAAGATAACGCAAAGCGGAAGTTCTAACTCCGCATACATTGGTCAAACAGGGCGCAATAATACCGCCTTAATAGACCAGAATGGTTCAAATAACGATGCCGCAATTGGGCAACTCGGAGTAAATTCTGAAGCGCTTATTTCCCAAGACGGGAATAACAATTTAGCAGTTATCGGACAAGCTAACTTCTCAAGACAGAGTAGTCAGCTGAGCATTGACCAAAAAGGCAATGGCAATACTGCTTATTTGGTTGGTTCTGGAAGAAGTAATTTAGGAATTTCTCAAGACGGCAACGACTTTGCTTTAGTGAAAGCGTCTAGCTCAATGAGAATTCACATCAATCAAGCCAATTAGCGCGCAGTATGGAAAGCTTGATTCACCGTTGCTTCTCGATGAAGTAACAACATAGTCGACATGGAAATGTATAAGGATACAACTTATGAAAGTTACACAAATTGGAATTATAGTCGGTGCTATTCTGGGCTTTAATGCAGCATACGCAGATAATTTACCTGCTCCTTTTCCAGCCTCTGAGCCAGCGTTGGGGACAATAGAAGGAACAACCGATCTTGGCATATCATCGACAGTAGCCGGTATTCAACCTTTAGCGATGGATAATACTGCCGTTTGGCAAATGGGTAGTGGCGATAATGCCAATGTCACCATTAACCAGAACACGTCTGGTGTTACTGATGGGCATGTTGCACTAGTTGACACACATGCTAGCTATAACTCTGACGTAGTGGTTCAACAAGATGGCAATCTCAATGAAGCTCACGTTAAGTTACGCTATGTAAACAACAACGCCTGGGTTGATCAAGATGGTGTTAGTAACCAAGCCCAAATTACAGTTCAACCTTATGGTCGAAGCAATGATTTACGAGTTACACAAGTGGGTAACGAGAACATCTCTGTCGTCAATGCTCTAGGTGGTGCTGACTACAATGAAGCTGATGTGAATGTCTCTGGTAACTCCAATACAACCTATACCGAGTTTAGTAACGCGAGTGTTGATAATAATGATGTAGACATCGATATCAGCGGCGATAATAACTATGTTCAAACGATAGTCAACACCGATGTTGGTGGTGGCGACGATAACTATGTCGATATCGATCTCGTGAGCAGTAGCGATAACCGAGTATTCACGTTACAAACAGGATCTCATTCAGATGCCATTGTTAGCTTAACAAACAGCAGTTCAAACCAATTTATGATTGAACAAACCTCTTATGATACTGCTCTCGTTTCAGGTAATGGCGCAAATGGTAATGTCGGTATAATTTATCAGAATTAATATGATAAAGAGTGCATATATTAAAACGGCGTTGATCGCCGTTTTATTTATTTCTTTCCATTTTAATGGATTTTCTTCTGATTTAAATTCAGTACAGTGCCTGATAAAAAATAAAAGTCTTATTCTGACCATAAATAACAGTGTGGCATCTTCATTAACGTTGAGTACGAACACCAACTCTAATTTCAACCAGAATACGAATAGTGGTATTACAACGTTGATTATTAATATAAATCAGTTTCCTGCCACTATAAAACTTCACCCAAACAAGGGGATCTGGAAAATTCATAAAGACTGTACAATCAATAAAATAAAACCATAAATCTCGGTAATTCCCTCTTTCTACTTAAGTATTATTTTACCTTCGACAATACTATTAAATTAATTTTATAAATTTGATGAATAATTAGCTTTAAAAATTAGCAAAATAACAATACGTGCTTTAAACTAAAACACCTAAAGTTCAAGTAATGAGTTAAGAAAAGGAGTTCCACATGGCTAAGCTGGAGGCTTATAACGCCATTTTACTTGCGGAGAACAATTTACAATCGATACTACTAAAAGAGTCTATAGAACAGAAAGTTAACCTGAACATAAAACTCATATCACCGGAAAGGCTCAGTGCTAAATCCCTAAAAAACGATGACTTAGTTCTGATTATTATTGATTTCCCGACAATGAGTAAGCAATACATTGAGAAATACCAGGAGCTCAGAGATGACGTAGCAAGTGATGTCCATGAAGTGCTACTCAATACACCAGGCGATTTCCCGCACTCTGAAATGCTTAAATGGCAGTATCTTGTCGGCATTTTTTATACGTCGGACACCCTTGAAAAGCTCGTGGCCGGCTTTAACTGCATTTTGCAAGGCGAGATGTGGATGAGCAGAAAGCTGATCTATAAATACATCCGTTTTTATAGAGACAGACAATGCGCCAAAACCAGCCCTCATTACCTCAAGCTGACCAAACGCGAACAGCAGATCATCAAACTACTCGGTGATGGCGCATCTAACACGCAAATTGCGGACACACTCTATGTCAGTGAGAATACAGTTAAAGCACACCTTCACAATACATTCAAAAAGATCAAGGTGAAGAATCGCTTACAAGCTTTGATCTGGGTTAAGAACAACGTTGCGACAAATGAGTTTGTCCAATAGACCTAACTCTCTGCCCTCAACCATAAACAGTCAATGCAGTTAGAATGTAGAAATCCCAAATACAAAAAAGCCGTAGCATCTCTGCTACGGCTTTCTTTAATGTGGTCGGTGAAGAGGGATTCGAACCCCCGACCCTCTGGTCCCAAACCAGATGCGCTACCAAGCTGCGCTATTCACCGAGATATCTAACTGGCTCATTGCCTGTCGATGGAGCGTATAATACGGGTTCTGAATTTATCCGCAAGGGCTTTTTCTCATATTTATTGCGATTTTGAATCGTTCGAACAAAAGACATACAACAACGAGCATGATGTGACGAAAAACACACAGTTACCAACAAGTATTTAACTTATGAAACAGGATTGATCCAGATCAGTGAATTGATAATGCTTGTTAATACACTAAGCCATGTCATATAACTTTGAGGTATACACATGGACTTTTGGCTAGATCTCCTATTTGGTAATGCGGTGGGACTATCTTCAATGATAGTAATCTTCGGGGCTCTGGGTCTCATGATGTTTTATGGAGGCTTCTTCATATACAAAGTTATGACTGAAAAATCTCCTCACTAGAATCGCTCTGCCTAAATCATTTACTTTTAAGTATTCTTTTACTTTATAAGTAAATGTCAAAACGCTTTGCACCGGAGCAGACTTATTGTCTTCTCCGGTTTTTTCATTTTTAAACCTAACCTCAACTTAGGTATACTTACCCTATCCTTCTCCAACTTGAGATACACACTATGTCTCATGATGATGACTTAGATCTATTCCAAGAAATGATGGGCGATGTTAAACGTATCGACCATGACACCGCTGAACACCAGAAAGTACACCGAGTCACCGAATCTCACCTTGCTAAGCGTGAAGCCGCTATGTGGCTGTCTGACGACGAGAAAGACTATTTATCATTAGACTATTCGCCAATGATCAAGCCAGACGATGTTGTTGCTTATAAAAAAGACGGTGTACAAGAAGGCGTATACAAAAAGCTGCGCCTAGGAAAATACCCTATTCAAGCCAAGCTCGACCTTCATAGGAAAACACTGAAAGACGCACGTAACGAAGTGCTTTCATTTTTGCGTCAGTGTTTAAGAATGGATGTTCGTACCGTCATCATTGTTCATGGTAAGGGTGAGCGTTCGAATCCACCTGCAATGATGAAAAGCTACGTGGCAAATTGGCTAACACAAATCAACGACGTTCAATGTGTTCATTCTGCTCAGCAATTTCATGGTGGTACGGGCGCAGTCTACGTAATGCTCAGAAAGAGTAATGAGAAAAAGCTAGAGAACAGAGAGCGCCATCAAAAACGCACCAGTTAATAGGTTGAGATAGATAAATGGACTAGTAACGATTTTGCATCAAGATCGATATTTCGTGCCTAGACTCACACCAAGTGCTAAAATTACCTCAGTTAACGAATTTCAACTCAAAGCAACTATCCAAAGGTTGCTTTTTGTTTATCTACATTTCCGTTGTGAAACGCTAAGAGAATATCATGTCACAAGAATCCCAAGCTAAACGCCTTAATAAATACATCAGTGAAACTGGTTTTTGCTCACGCCGCGAAGCCGATAAACTGATTGATGCAGGCCGAGTTACTATTAACGGTAAGATCCCTGAAATGGGTACTAAAGTCTTGCCAGGTGATGATGTTGAGATCGACAATAAGCCTGTTCGCTCAAAAGAGAAGCCGATTTACATTGCTCTCAATAAACCAACAGGTATCACCTGTACGACTGAGCGTGATATTCCTGGCAACATCGTCGACTTTATTGGCCACCACAAGCGCATTTTCCCGATTGGTCGTCTAGATAAGCCTTCTGATGGCCTTATCTTCCTAACCAATGACGGCGACATCGTAAACAAGATCCTACGTGCAGGTAACAACCACGAGAAAGAATACGTGGTGCGTGTAGATAAGCCGATTACGACGGAATTCTTGAAGCAAATGGGCGCTGGCGTTCACATTCTCGATACAGTCACTTTGCCATGTAAAGTAGAGAAAGAGACTAAGTTCTCATTCCGAATTACGCTAACACAAGGCCTTAACCGCCAAATTCGCCGTATGTGTGAAGCGCTCGGTTATGAAGTATTTAAACTGCGTCGTGTTCGTATTATGAATATCTCACTAGACGGTATTCCTAACGGCAAATGGCGCTACCTGAGCGACGAAGAGATCACTGAAATTTTAGCGATGTGTGAAGGCTCAGTAAGTACGGAAGATGCGTCAAAAATGAACGCGAAAGGTCAACGCATTCGCAAAGCGACTGACGCGAAACTTTTTGATAGCCGTGAAGAGAACCAAGCTTCAACAGCGCGCCGTAATCAAAACGAGAACCGTACACGCACCTACCGCGGTAACAATGCGGATGAATTCCGTCATGCACCTAATTCAAAGCGTGGCCGCAATTCATCGAATGGTGAAAGCGGTGGTAATACCGAGAACTGGAAATCGAACTCTCGTTCAGAGCGTTCTAATTCAGATAGAAATCGTTCGGATCGCAATCGCACAGATCGCGATAATACCGATCGTAGAAGCGGGAAGCCGGCAAACCGCAGCCAAGATTCAAACAGACCGAACAAACCTGCACCAAAGCGTGTTGGTGGTACTTTAGGTCTGAAGAAGTAGTCTGAATCAGTAAGACGAGACTCTCGATATAAAAACGCCCGCTAGATTAGTCTAGCGGGCGTTTTTGTTGGTCATTCGATAGTTTTATCATCATGACGACGACAATCTATAAACATAAATCAGCAAACTGGCCGCGAGTCAGAAGTGTTAAGTCTTTTGGGTCTAATTCAATCTCTAGCCCACGCTTACCTGCACTCACACATATCGTTTCAAAATCTGTCGCACTGGAATGAACGAAGGTAGGCAGTGCTTTCTTCTGTCCAAGCGGACTAATGCCACCAACAACATAGCCCGTGGTTTTCTGAGCAATCTCAGGATCGGCCATCTCTGCTTTTTTGCCTTTCGCTGCTTTAGCGGCAAGCTTTAGATTTAGCTTCTGGTCGACAGGAATAACGGCAACCGCCAAATCTTTCGCCACACCATTCAAGCAGAACAACAGCGTTTTGAATACACGTTTGGGATCTTGACCAAGCGCTTCAACGGCTTCTAAACCATAGTTCGTATTATTGGCATCATGATGGTACTGATGCACGCTATGAGCGATTTTCTTTTTCTTGGCGAGATTGATTGCTGGGGTCATAACAAATCCAAACGATAGATAAACAAAAAGCGACGCCGAGGCGTCGCTTTAGTTAAATTTATCATGGTGCTAGAGTCAATCTAATTTAGCACCTATTGATACAATTGCTTGGATTCAATTACTTGTAAACCATTTGGCCTGAAGGCGCGTACTTGTTCACGTCAACCGGACTGTTTGCTTCTAGGTACTCTTTCAGTACTTCAGCATCAACAAAACCAGTATTTACGTAACCTGGGTGATCAGACAGTTTAGGGTAACCGTCACCACCAGCAGCGTTAAAGCTTGGTACTGTGAAACGGTAAGTTTCGTCTAGACGAAGCTGTTTGCCACCGATGAATACATTCGATACTTCACCGTTCGCTACTGTCATAGAGATACCAGCAAACTGAGCGTAAGCACCAGAATCGATTGGTTTAGTCGCCACTACATTTAGGTAATCCAGAACTTCTTTACCCGTCATGTCTGTGTAAGTCAGGATGTTTGCAAAAGGCTGTACCTTCAGTACATCTTTGTAAGTAACATTACCTGCTTCAATTGAGTCACGAACACCACCAGAGTTCATCACAGCGAAGTCTGCTTTTGCACGTTCCATATGAGAAGTCGCAATCAAACGACCTAGGTTAGTCTGTTGGAAACGAACCACGTTACGGTCACCTTCAAGCTTGCCATTTGTCTCAGCGATTTGAACTTCTAGCTGTGCTTGACCTTGCTCTTGGAAAGGACGTAGGAATTCAAGTAGCTCTGGGTCTTGTGCGATTTCATCTTGAATAAGAACACGTTGCTTCTTACCGTCGATCTTAACTTTCTTCTTAAGGTTAACTGGAATCAGGTCGTAGCTCACCATCTCTAGCTCGCCATTACGGAATTCGTAATCAGCACGACCTACGTACTTGCCCCACTCATGAGCTTGAACGATGTAAGTACCGTTCTGTACGTCAGGCTTACACTCATCACCCGGCTTGAAGTTTTTCTTCGCAACGTTAGGGCCTTCCATACATACAGGCTCTTGAGAGTGACCACCAACGATCATGTCTAGATCGCCTTCGTTTAGGTAACGAGCAAGTGCGACATCACCCGGAGCATTAACACCACGTTGGCCATTTTCGTAGTGACCCATATGAGTCACAGCAAAGATTAGATCCGGTTTTTCTGTTTCTTTAAGTTCAGCGATTAGCTTCTTCGCTTCTTCTTTAGGATCACGGAAGTCGATGCCTGCGATAAATTCAGGGTTACCAATCTTTTGGGTATCTTCAGTTGTTAAACCAATAACCGCAATCTTGATGCCTTGCTTTTCGAACATCTCGTAAGCTTGGAACTTACGTTCACCTGTCGCTTTATCGTAGATGTTTGCAGATAGCATTGGGAAGTTAGCCCAGTCGATCTGCTTTTGTAATACGTCTAAAGAGTTATCAAACTCGTGGTTACCCAATGCCATGGCATCGTAACCAATTTTGTTCATACCTTTAAAATCAGGTTCTGCGTCCTGAAGGTCTGACTCTGGAACACCCGTGTTGATGTCACCGCCAGATAGAAGCAACACGCTACCGCCTTCTGCTTCAACTTCTGAACGAAGTTGGTCAACTAGCGTTTTACGTGCAGACATGCCGTATTCGCCATATTTATTCTGCCAGAAACGACCATGGTTATCGTTTGTGTGAAGAATCGTTAGCTTGTAAGTTTCGTCTTGGTTCCAATCATGAGCTGATTGAGACGCACACCCAGCTAGAGTAGCTAGAATTGCAGCACTTAGTGCTGTCTTTAGAATAAGGCGTTGCTTCATTGTCATACCTTTGAACTTTTTAGGGAATCCACTGCTTTTTATAATCTATTGCGACCCCTTTCCTGGAGTTCGAACAATAAGACTTCAACATGACTAATCTTAAATTAACATTCTAGATGTAACACGACGATTTCATATTTATGTCGAATTGGTCACGCATAGGTCAACAGTTAAGTGTAACAAAATTAAGAGATTACACTCAAACTTCCCCTGCATCACAAGCAATCGTTTACTTACAAAGTGTGATGAATATCAGTAATTTACTGCAAACAGGACTGACCTCACACTCATATAAGAGTTTCTTAGGTAATAACCCGCCACGTTAACAACTCTTTAAATGAACGGTTTATGTTCGGCTGATTTTACGAGATAAAAAAAGCCCAATTCAGAGAACTGGGCTTTCTTAGATCAACTTTGTTAAATAACGTTTCCGTTACTTCACATCCATCTCAATTATTTAATATCAATATGCTCAAAGCCTTTGATAAGGTCATCAAGTGCTTTCATCTGCTTCAAGAACGGCTCTAGTTTGTCTAGAGGTAGCGCAGATGGGCCATCACAACGAGCTTGGTCTGGGTTTGGGTGAGCTTCAATGAACAGACCCGCAATACCCGTAGCAAGACCCGCTTTAGCAAGTTCAACCGTTTGCTCACGACGACCGCCAGATGCAGCACCTGATGGGTCACGCATTTGTAGAGAGTGCGTCACGTCGAAGATGATTGGGCTACCGTTTGAAGACTTCTTCATTACGCCAAAGCCAAGCATATCCACAACAAGGTTATCGTAACCCATGCAAGCGCCACGCTCACAAAGGATGATGTTGTCATTACCGCACTCAGCGAACTTATCAACGATGTTGCCAACTTGATTCGGGCTCATGAACTGAGGCTTCTTCACGTTGATTACTGCGCCAGTCTTAGCCATTGCTTCAACAAGATCAGTTTGACGAGCTAGGAATGCAGGTAGTTGGATTACATCAACCACATCCGCAACAGGCTGAGCTTGAGCTTCTGTGTGGATATCAGTAATGATCTTCACGCCGAAAGTATCTTTCAGCTCTTGGAAGATTTTGAGACCTTCTTCCATTCCTGGACCACGGTATGAATGAACTGAGCTGCGGTTCGCTTTATCAAAAGACGCCTTAAATACGTAAGGGATGCCCAGCTTCTCGGTTACTTTTACATAGTGCTCACAGATCTGCATAGCAAGATCGCGAGATTCAAGAACGTTCATGCCTGCAAATAGCGTAAATGGCTTGTCGTTAGCAATTGGCATATCGCCAATATGAACTGTTTTCTGTTCCATCATATTCTCTCTAAATAATTATTAATTAGTGAACAACCACTGTCTTTTCGTTCATGACGTTCACTTGAGATTTCAGTAACTCAGATGCCGGGTCATCTGGGCATTGGTCGATAAAGTATTGATAATCGGTTGCGGCTACTTGGTGACAGTCTAGCTGCTGATAGATAAAACCGCGGTCACGGATTTCATATGGGTCATCAGGTACAAACGTCAAAGCAAGGTCAGTACACTTCAATGCAAGTGTATAACGCTCTTCTCGCAGCAGTGCACTCTTGAGCAGGGCTAACCACTTACCAATAATTGTTGGGTGGTCGGCGACTTCTAAGTGCTCAGGTTTCACCTTAGCTAATGGGCCATCATGGCCAATTAACCATGCTCGCAGCGTTTGTTCGCCAACATACTCACCGTTATAAGGGTTAATATAGGCTGCAGCTTGCCCGTACCAACTTACTTTAAGTAAGAATTGAGTCGGGA
Source organism: Vibrio sp. 10N.261.52.C2 (assembly GCF_041471425.1). Lineage (NCBI taxonomy): Bacteria > Pseudomonadati > Pseudomonadota > Gammaproteobacteria > Vibrionales > Vibrionaceae > Vibrio > Vibrio sp. 10N.261.52.C2. The sequence goes on from NZ_JBFROH010000016.1 coordinate 24,982, forward strand.
AAGAGACGCCCTCTACAGGAAAGCCTAGCTTGCGACCTAGAAAAAGAAAGATCGCCCCCAGACTCACTGGAATGCCTTTCTTTCTCTCAAGCACTTTATCGATGAACGCGTTTTCCGAAGAGAAATACGCATCTTTATCGCCAGCAAAACCCCATTCATAAAAGAATAGTCGAATAAAAGATTCAAACTTCTGCTGTTCATCGGTTTCATTAACCAAAGCAAACTCGGCGTCTTTTAACAATCTCGCCAGCTCTTGCTCTGCCCAACTGTCTTGAGTTTCTGGGTTAATCGCTTTATTTAAGATCAATGCACCTTCAGCTAATTCTAGCTGGTCAAAGTCTTCATCAAAAAATTCGTACATAGATAGTTAACCGAAATAAGGAGATAATTAACCGAAAAATGTTGGTGTCTTGGTCATTGCGATTTTGCCTGCCATCGCTAACCAGCCTAGCGCACCAAAGAAAGAGAATACTCTCAGTAGCTTGTTTTTACCTAGCTTAAGCGCAAAGAAACCTAATGCGATGTAAGCCATAACACAAGTTAGTTTTTCGGTTAACCATGGTGCTGCTGGTGTAAATGGAATAAAGCCAGTGATGAAAATCAAACCAATACCCGATAGCAATAGCAACGAGTCATTGATATGAGGGAAACGCTGCAAGAAAGGATGCTTAAGCTTAGGTGAGTTAGCCATCATAAGAGCGAAACGAATCGAAAGAAGTAGCGCGCTTATCGCAATCGTTAATAGGTGAAAATGTTTTAGACCTTCGTACATGGTATTCCTTTATATTTTTATATGTGCTTTCGTTAACACGAGCCTCACAATACCCGTTAATGCCCTGTAGTTCTGCATAAAATCTCTGTATTTCTGCGTTAAATGCATTATCGGGTTAAATGTATTGTCGAGTTAAAGGTATCAATTTAGCAAGTTCATCATCCATTGCTCACAAGACGATTAACAATCACTAACTATGAACAGTAACGACCCAATGTCACTCGGTCATTACCACCGTAATCTTTCTCTGTGACAACATCGAGATAACCGAGCGCCTGCATAATCTCACGAACTGCCAAACCTTGGTCATAGCCGTGTTCAAATGCTAACCAACCTTCATTTTCCAAAAAGCCACGTGCGTTTTCAGAAATGTATCGAATATCTGCAAGCCCTTTCTCTTCAGCAACCAGTGCTGTGATCGGCTCAAAACGAACATCGCCTTGAGACAAATGAGGATCATTCTTCTCAATGTATGGCGGGTTAGAGACAATCAGAGAGAACTTCACAGTTTCTTCAGAGCTCAAAGGCTCAAACCAACTGCCATGTAAAAACGTAGCGTTGGTGATGTTTAAGCGCTTCGCATTTTCTGTCGCAAGCTGCTGCGCTTCAGGGCGAAGATCAATACCCGTTACCTGTCGGTTCGGCATCTCTGACGCCAATGCTAACGCGATAGCACCTGTACCTGTCCCTAAATCTAGAATCGCACCTTGCTTGCCGTACGTTTTATCCAAAGCCACCTCAACCAAACGCTCAGTATCTGGGCGCGGAATTAAGGTAGAAGGAGAAACTTTTAACGGCAGTGACCAAAACTCACGCTCACCGATAATATAAGCCACAGGCTCACCAGTTAAGCGACGTTTTAGAAGGGCATTGAATTCAGACTCTTGCTCTGAGGTGAGATGCTTCTCAGGCCAAGTCAGTAGGTAAGATCTTGGTTTATCTAAGGCGTGACAAAGCAGTACCGCGGCATCAATAGAGGGTGATGTGTTATCACCCTCTTGAAGCTTTACGATTGCTGCTTTTAAAGCACTTTCAACCGTATATGCTGACTGCATACAGGTTAGTTGTTCTCTGCAAGTGCAGCAAGCTGATCGGCTTGGTGCTCTTGAAGTACAGGATCAAGCAAGCTTTGCATGTCACCTTCAAGCACTTCGTTAAGACGGTAGATAGTAAGGTTGATACGGTGATCCGAAACACGACCTTGTGGGTAGTTGTACGTACGAATACGGTCACTACGGTCACCAGAACCTAATAGGTTACGACGTGTATCAGAAACCGCTGCCGCGCGGCGCTCTTCTTCTGCTTGAACAATACGAGCAGCAAGAACAGCCATCGCTTTCGCTTTGTTTTTATGCTGAGAACGCTCGTCCTGACACTCTACTACTGTACCCGTTGGTAAGTGAGTAATACGGATTGCTGAATCCGTGGTGTTAACGTGCTGACCACCCGCGCCTGATGCACGGAAAGTATCAATTTTAAGATCGCCTGCTTTGATTTCAGGCAGATCAGCTTCTGGGATCTCAGGCATAACGGCAACTGTACATGCAGACGTGTGAACACGGCCTTGAGATTCAGTTTCAGGTACACGTTGTACACGGTGACCGCCCGACTCAAACTTCATGGTGCCGTAAACAGCATCGCCGCTTACCTTAGCGATCATCTCTTTGTAGCCGCCTTGTTCAGAAGCATTGCTGCTCATGATTTCAACGCGCCAACCTTTCTTCTCAGCAAATTTAGAGTACATACGGAACAGGTTGCCCGCGAAGATACCCGCTTCATCACCACCCGCGCCTGCACGGATTTCAAGGAAACAGTTGCGCTCATCGTTTGGATCTTTTGGAATCAGAAGAATCTGTAGCTCATCAGTCAAACGTTCAATCGCCGCTTTTGCGTCTTTGATTTCGTCTTGAGCCATTTCACGCATTTCAGCGTCATCTTCGTTCGCCATCTCTTCAGCAGCTTCTAAATCTTCTTGAGCTTGCTGGTATGACTGGAAGCAAGCCGTTACTTCTTCTAGTTGAGAGTACTCTTTAGAAAGTGCACGGAATTTGTCTTGATTCCCGATTACATCTGGATCACCAAGTAGATGTTGAACTTCTTCATAGCGTTCAACAAGTGTTTCAAGCTTTACTAGAATCGAGGCTTTCATAATGTCTTATTCTGTTGGAGGTCTAATATTATTGAGGGTTTTCTAAGCCCAAACTCTGTCTAATGACCATTAATTTTGCAGGTTCTCCTTGCTCAGCTGCACTTTGAAGTGCGCGCGTTGGAGCATGGATCAATTTGTTTGTGAGCTTATTACTTAGCTCAAGTAAGACTTTTTCAGGGTCACCGCCAGCGGCAAGTGATTGTAAACTCTTACTTAATAATTCTTCTCGGATTTCGTTGGCCGATTTACGGTAGTCACGAATACTGTCTACAGCTTGCAGTGAACGCATCCAACTCATGAATGCCGCACTTTCTTCGCTAACGATTGCTTCCGCTTGAATCGCTTCCACTTTGCGTTGTTCAATGTTGCCATCAACAATCGACTGCAGATCATCCACTGAATAAAGGTAGGCGTCATTCAATTCACCAACCTGAGATTCCACATCACGCGGAACCGCAATATCAACCAACAACATAGGTTGATGTTTTCTTGTTTTCAGTGCGGTTTCAACCATGCCTTTACCAATGATAGGTAACGGACTTGCGGTTGAGCTGATCACGATATCCGCTCGATGCAGATGATCAGGGATCTCATTGAGGCTGATCACTTCAGCACCAAACTCTTCAGCCAACCCTAAAGCACGTTCACGAGTTCGGTTAGCCACAATCATCTTGGTACAGCCATTCGCTGAAAGATGCTTAGCCACCAACTCAATGGTTTCACCCGCCCCCACCAATAACACGGTTGAATCGGCAATCGACTCAAAGATGTGCTTGGCTAACGTACAAGCTGCGTAAGCAACCGAAACCGCGCTTCCGCCGATCTCTGTTTCAGTTCGAACACGCTTCGCGACAGAGAATGATTTCTGGAACAGCTTTTCCATTGAAGCATCAACAGATTTGTTCTCTCGCGAGTCTGTATAAGCTTGCTTCACCTGACCTAAGATCTGTGGTTCACCCAATACCAAAGAGTCCAAGCCACAGGCTACGCGCATTAGATGTTTAATCGCCGCCTGCTCTTCATGGATATAAATGCTCGGTTTTAGCTCTTCAGGGCTCACTTGATGGAAAACTGACAACCAATCGATGAGCTTGTTTTTTGCCACGCCTTTGACGTCACAATACAATTCAGTTCGATTACAGGTAGAAAGTATGACACTTCCATTTACGTGTGCATTTGCGTTAAGTTGCTTGAGTGCCTCAGATAATTTATCTGGACCAAAAGCGACTTTTTCTCGCAATTCAACCGACGCTGTATTGTGATTGATACCTACGGCAAGCAAAGACATGTATCAGAAGTTCTCGATCAGGGAATGGAAACAAGGGGCGAATTTTACTTGATGCATGGCTCTATTTAAAGAGCAAGCGGGATTTGTTTTCCTGACTTCGTGAATTCAATGCTATAGTTGAAGCGTTTTTTAGATAAATTTGAACAAGTTGTGAGCAAATATGAGCAAGCTTCTCAAAATCACGTCTCTTATTTTTATGGCCATAATTATGGTGGGTTGCTCGTCTATCCCAGAACAACCAACCAGCGTTGAATGGCAAAGTCATCAAGATCGGCTTTTACAGATAGACAACTATCAAGCCTCAGGCAAGCTCGCTTACATTTCCCCAGAGCAACGCCAAAGCCTAAATTTCATTTGGAAGCATTCACCAAATCAAAGTCAATTAAGGCTTACGACTTTTCTCGGTCAAACTGCATTGAATCTAACCATAGATCCATCGGGTGCAAAAGTCGTGACCTATGATGACCAAGTATTTACTCATGCGAGTGCTTCAGTCTTGGTTGAGCAGCTGACAGGCTTACAGATCCCTATTGATCATCTACCACAATGGTTCCTTGGCATTCCAGACCAAGCCGATAGCTACCAATTGAACACCACCAACACGCTTGAATCTCTCACCAAACAAGTCAGCAACCAACTATGGACACTGAGTTTTGCTAACTATCGCAATACAGAGATGCCGAATAAGCAACTATCGGATGAAGACAACACTAAGGTAGAGACAATCCCACTCCCTACTCGATTGTCATTCAAGCAAGACGATAACAAAATCAACATTGTAGTTTCGAAGTGGACACTGAAAAAATGATAACAACGCCAACCCATTGGCCTTCTCCGGCTAAACTGAATTTATTTCTCTACATCACAGGTCGACGTGACAATGGCTATCACGAACTTCAAACCTTATTTCAGTTTGTCGATTTTGGTGATGAACTGACGGTTACCGTAAACTCAGAAACTAGCTCGATAACAATCACACCAGAAATTCCTGGGGTAGCACTTGAAGACAACCTGATCTGGAAAGCCGCGACTGCGCTACAGCAATATACCTCAACCTCTTTCGGTGCCGATATTGAACTCAAGAAAGTACTGCCCATGGGTGGCGGTATTGGCGGAGGCTCTTCAAATGCAGCAACCGTATTGGTCGCTCTGAATTATTTATGGCAACTCAACCTGTCAGACGATCAACTCGCCGAGATCGGTTTGAAGCTTGGTGCTGACGTTCCTGTCTTCGTTCGAGGCCACGCCGCCTTTGCTGAAGGGGTTGGAGAACAGCTACAGCCGGCTAATCCGGATGAAAAATGGTATCTTGTGGTCAAGCCTCAAGTGAGCATAGCAACTGTAGACATATTCACACATTCAGAATTAACTCGAAACACGCCAAAGCGAGCGCTATCAACGCTTCTAGAGCAAGAATACGTAAACGATTGCGAAAAAATTGTGCGAATGCTGTACCCAGAGGTTGATAAGCAACTTTCATGGCTGCTACAATACGCGCCGTCGAGATTGACTGGCACAGGTTCGTGCGTTTTTGCTGAATTTAACAGCAAAAAAGAAGCCGAATTGGTGCGAGAACAACTGCCTGACACAGTTTCCGCTTTCGTAGCGAAAGGAAGAAACATTTCTCCTTTAAAAGAAACTCTGGCTGAATACCAATCAGCCCACCCACAATCTATTTAAAACTGGACGCAACCCGAGGTTTCCACCGTGCCTGATATGAAGCTATTTGCTGGTAACGCAACACCTGAACTAGCCCAACGTATTGCTGATCGTCTATACATCTCTCTTGGCGATGCTACTGTAGACCGTTTTTCTGATGGCGAAGTCGCTGTTCAAATCAATGAAAACGTTCGTGGTAGCGATGTATTCCTGATTCAATCAACTTGTGCACCAACCAATGACAACCTTATGGAATTGGTGGTAATGATTGACGCAATGCGCCGTGCTTCTGCTGGCCGTATTACTGCTGTAATCCCTTACTTCGGTTATGCTCGTCAAGATCGTCGTGTACGTTCTGCTCGTGTGCCAATTACTGCAAAAGTTGTTGCAGACTTCCTTTCTAACGTTGGCGTTGACCGCGTTCTTACTATCGACCTACACGCAGAGCAAATCCAAGGCTTCTTCGATGTACCTGTTGATAACATCTTCGGCACTCCAGTTCTTCTAGAAGACATGGCTAACCGTGGCCTAGAAAACCCAGTAGTGGTTTCTCCAGACCTTGGTGGTGTTGTACGTGCTCGTGCAACGGCTAAAGCGCTAGGTGATGTTGACATCGCTATCGTTGATAAGCGTCGTCCACGTGCTAACGTTTCTGAAGTAATGAACCTAATCGGTGATGTTGAAGGCCGTGACTGTGTTATCGTTGATGACATGATCGATACGGGTGGCACACTATGTAAAGCAGCTGAAGCGCTTAAAGAGCGCGGTGCTAAGCGTGTATTCGCTTACGCAACTCACGCTGTTTTCTCTGGTACTGCTGCGAACAACATCAAGAACTCTGTTCTAGACCAAGTTATCGTAACGGATTCTATCTCTCTATCTCCAGAGATGGCTGCGACTGGTAAAGTGACAACACTTAGCCTTTCTCGCATGCTTGCTGAAGCGATTCGTCGTATCAGCAACGAAGAATCAATCTCAGCGATGTTCAACTAATCAAAGCCCAATAGCTTTTTTTACAAAAGCTTGGTTTTAGAAACACGCGAGAGAAAGATATTAAGCACTTCAGTCAATGAAGTGCTTTTTTTATGTCTGAGTAATATTGCACTGCTAGTTATCACAAACAGGAATAATCGCGCAGCTATCAGCTAGCTCGCACCTTTTTCATAAACTGTGATATCATACGGCGCTTTTTGAAATCCCAAGAGAGATCCATACCTTGAGCCAACAAATAAAACTTCTCGTTGGACTGGCTAATCCAGGTCCAGAATACGCCAAAACTCGCCACAATGCGGGTGCTTGGGTAGTTGAAGAATTAGCGCGTGTACATAACGTGACACTAAAGAACGAACCAAAGTTCTTTGGCCTAACGGGTCGTATCATGGTTCACGGTGAAGATCTTCGTTTGCTGATCCCAACGACTTTTATGAACTTGTCAGGCAAAGCAGTTGCAGCCTTAGCAAAGTTCTACCAAATTAAACCAGAAGAGATCATGGTCGCTCACGATGAGTTAGATCTGCCTCCTGGTATTGGAAAGTTTAAAAAAGGTGGTGGTCATGGTGGACATAATGGTCTGAAAGACATCATCAGCAAACAGGGTAACAATAAAGAATTCTATCGTCTTAGATTAGGCATTGGCCATCCAGGACACAAAGATAAAGTTGCAGGTTATGTATTAGGCAAAGCTCCTCAAAAAGAGCAAGAGTGTATCGAGGCCGTCGTTGACGAATCGGTTCGCAGCCTAGACATCTTATTAAAAGATGGCCTACCAAAAGCACAAAATCGCTTACATACGTTCAAAGCAGAATAAGGTTTATATCATGGGTTTTAAATGTGGCATCGTTGGTCTACCAAACGTTGGTAAGTCAACTCTGTTTAACGCACTGACTAAAGCAGGCATCGAAGCAGCAAACTTTCCATTTTGTACGATCGAACCAAACACAGGTATCGTTCCGGTTCCAGATCTACGCTTAGATGCATTAGCAAAAATTGTTAATCCACAGAAGATCCTTCCAACGACAATGGAATTCGTAGATATCGCGGGCCTAGTAGCTGGCGCATCTAAAGGTGAAGGTCTTGGTAACAAATTCCTAGCTAACATCCGTGAAACTGACGCTATCGGTCACGTTGTACGCTGCTTTGAAAATGAAAACATTGTTCACGTTGCTGGCAAAGTATCTCCAATCGAAGATATCGAAGTGATCAACCTTGAACTTGCATTGGCTGACTTAGACAGCTGTGAGCGTGCAATTCAACGTAACGCGAAGAAAGCAAAAGGCGGCGACAAAGACGCTAAATTCGAAATCACTGTACTAGAAAAGCTACTTCCAGTTCTAACTGAAGGTGGTATGGCGCGTACTGTTGAACTTGGCAAAGAAGAAGCGGCAGCAATCGGCTACCTAAACTTCCTAACACTTAAGCCAACAATGTACATCGCAAACGTTGCAGAAGATGGTTTTGAAAATAACCCATACCTAGACGCTGTTCGTGAATACGCAGAAAACGAAAACAACGTTGTTGTTGCTGTTTGTGCAGCAATCGAATCAGAGCTTTCTGAGCTTGATGACGAAGATCGCGAAGAGTTCCTTGCGGATATGGGTATCGAAGAACCAGGTCTTAACCGAGTGATCCGCTCTGGTTACGAACTACTGACTCTTCAGACTTACTTCACAGCTGGTGTTAAAGAAGTTCGTGCTTGGACAATCCCTGTAGGTGCAACTGCGCCACAAGCAGCGGGTAAGATCCACACAGACTTCGAGAAAGGTTTCATCCGTGCTGAAGTTGTTGGATTCGATCACTTCATCGAATTTAACGGTGAGAGCGGTGCGAAAGACGCAGGTAAATGGCGCCTTGAAGGTAAAGAATACATCGTTAAAGATGGTGACGTTGTTCACTTCCGCTTCAATGTATAATTCTGATTAAACATCTAGAAAAAAGGCCAGTGAATTCACTGGCCTTTTTGTTTTTCCCCTTTCTAAATTGTCCCTCACCAGAAACTTAACTTCCTATATATATCGCCTTTTAGACCTGTTTTTTGTCGACAAATACGCCTCTTTGCCTAAAAAGAAACCGAACAGATGTTTATTCGCGATTTATTCAAAAAAAAAGTTGACGGGTTTCACTCAACTCCGCATAATGCGCCCCGTTCACAGCGAAGCGGCAACGTTTCGAAATGAGCAACAATATGGAAATGGCTACTTAGCTCAGTTGGTTAGAGCACATCACTCATAATGATGGGGTCGCAGGTTCAAATCCCGCAGTAGCCACCATTTCCTAAGCACTCTATTTGATATTAAAGTTTGTCTTTAGTAACAAAGAGTTTTTAGGAAATAACGCGGTCGTGGCGGAATTGGTAGACGCACCAGATTTAGGTTCTGGCGCCGAGAGGTGTGAGAGTTCAAGTCTCTCCGACCGCACCATATTGAGATGTCTTTAAGATATCATTGTTGGGCTATCGCCAAGCGGTAAGGCACCGGCTTTTGATGCCGGCATTCCCTGGTTCGAATCCAGGTAGCCCAGCCACAATTTAAAGTGTAATTATCTTTAAAAAGATAATGGCATTGAAAGCAAGATTATATTATATTGTCTCGCTCTCAGATGGCTACTTAGCTCAGTTGGTTAGAGCACATCACTCATAATGATGGGGTCGCAGGTTCAAATCCCGCAGTAGCCACCATTCTTTCTTCGAGAAAGAAAAGACAACGTTATATTGAATCACCAATATTCAGTATGACTACAAAGATTTGCTGCGGTCGTGGCGGAATTGGTAGACGCACCAGATTTAGGTTCTGGCGCCGAGAGGTGTGAGAGTTCAAGTCTCTCCGACCGCACCATTATTTAGAATGTGTTTCTTTCATTAGATGACCATTCATTGTTGGGCTATCGCCAAGCGGTAAGGCACCGGCTTTTGATGCCGGCATTCCCTGGTTCGAATCCAGGTAGCCCAGCCACTATTACAACGTTATATTGAATCAC